>NZ_JBBOOU010000002.1:0-6011 GCF_038003245.1 Bacillus sp. FSL M7-0558
TGCAAAACGCTCCCTTTCTTTGTGTGCAGGTGCGCTCCTTTTCAAACACAAAACGTTACTCAATTCTTCTCACTTTTCCTTTTTATGGTGTGGCAGTTTTTCCGTTTCTGCCACATCACCACATTTTTCTCCTAAAAAAAGGTGTGTCAGAATTTCATTTTTAGGCACATTCCTTTCAAAAATCGCAACCGCCACGAAACAAATCACACTGGGATTTCAAACATAAAGTGGTTGCAGTTTTCCCTTATGCTCTTTTCACCTTTTCCCGAATGTCTCTAGCGACACTTATCAAAATTTTTCTCTTTCAACCCGCTACGCAAAACAAAAACATTTTGCCTTTTGATCTAGGAGGGCGTAGCGTATACCGTAGCGAATGAATCATAAAGAGGTGAACCCGCTATGAAACCCGAAACCTACCTTTCTTCACAAGACATTGCAAACAAGCTCAATGTCTCTAGCGTCACGATACGCAAATACGCCGCCATGCTTGAGAAAAATGGCTATAATTTCGCCAGAGACACTAAGGGATGGCGTCAGTATAATGAGTCCGATTTATCCGCTATGGAGTATATATACACACACTCTAAATTAAGTGGTAAATCACTAGAAGAAGTAGCCAAACTTGTAGCGACCTTGTATCGGTCAAACTTGTCCATATCGGATACCGCTACACCGCTACAAGATATCAATGTCGCCGATCTCATTCAAAGACAAGAGGAATTCAATCGGGCCATACTAAAACGACTCGAACAATTTGAAGAACAGCAAAAAAAGCGAGATGAAAATCTCATGCTCGCTTTGAAAGAATCCATTGAAACAAAAAAAATGATTGCTGCTACTCAACAAAAAAAGTGGTGGCAATTTTGGAAATAGGACACCCTTGAAAATGGCGCACTTATACACACCCCTGTGTGAGTGCTAAAATCTCTCGATTTCCGTCAAGCGTGTAAAGAAGAAGCCGACTTAATAGCCGGCTTCTTCTGATTCTTCAAACCACAATGCAATGAACAGCAAAGTACAAATAATGAATGCTCCTAAATCCATCACATTAATTACAATCGTCATCACATTCACCTCCACAGTGAACGGATTCTACCACAAAAATATTCCTCAAAACGAAGCTCTAAAAAATAAAAAAAGTGATTGCGGACACCGCAACCAAAAAAGAAATTTTCCAATGAATTCCCAACTCTAAATCATTAAATGTTAGGATGAAAATATCCCCAAAAAAAGGAGTGATTTCTATAGAAACGGTGGTTTATAGTAAGCCAAAGCAATCCCAATACAAAGAAATCTAATAAGCGATTAATTAACTATCTTTTCTTGTATTTTATCAAAGGTATGTTAAACTTCTAGAAAATAAAGGGAGGTTTTTAGAATTAAATTTCAAATAAGTAAAATTATGTGCGCTTTTCTATCTATTGTATTAATGACTGTGTATCTGATTCCCGCAGCTAATGCCGCTACACCTAACGAATTGGACAAGTTAGACATCAGTGAACAAGAACTTTTAGACATGATTGATTTTATTGAAAACGAAGCTATTCAAATAGATAGTTACGGTAATGCAACGGTTAATCTAGAAGTAATAAAAAATAAGTTTGGATATATACCACAAGAATATATCGACTTCAATAATGCCAATAAAAACTTATATGAATGTGCTGCAGTTGAACCTTTTAATACTGTATCTACGTATGCAAAAGCACCAAAAAAAATGGAACCCAGTAAATATGACAAATGCTTAACAAGAGAAATTAAAGCTCAGTGGAAGGATGCACTTGGTGTGTCAGCTTTCACAGCAGCAGTAGAAGCATTAGCTTCAGGACAGAAAATGAAAGCAGCTAAATATATGATTAAAGCAGGAGCAAAAGGTGGTATCCACGGTCTTGTACTTACCTTGGGATGGATACAAATCAAATGTCTTGGCTCTATTTAACTTCTAGATTTCCTATTTCTTTTATTCGAATCTACTAAAGCAAAAAAGGTCCTAAGTATTTCTTTAGGACCTTTTTTTTGCATTAGTAGATGAATTTCCACTATTTTTTTTTGGTATTTCGAAGTATCAGATATATAGCTGAAATCACAAACATAAATAAAAATGTACTCAACCAATTTATGTCAGTGCCAGTTAAAAACTTCACTAAAATAACAGTCAAGTAAATTACTACAAACAAAACAATATAGATTAACAAGTTTTTCAATGACCATCTCTCACTTGTTTTAGACATAATCTCACCTCTTTTAATAAACATATCAGAAAATGAAGTTCAAGAATTAAGATTCCCTCCTCACTTCTTCTTGAGGCAACCTTTCATTCTAACCAAATTGCTAAATCGAAGCCTTATATGCAAATACACTTAAAACCAAAATAATCAACGAACATAAAACAATCAATACACCTTTAATGCTTCCCTTAAACATTAAACTATACATCATATTATTTCGATTAATCAGGAAATTATATAATTTTTTATGCCAACATGCCAACGAGCCATGACCTCAAACGTTTCATTTGCTACGTCGTCATCATCTTCTTCAATTCTGACAAGATCCCCGTCCTCTGCATCCGTCAAATTCAGTTCCTTATGAATCTCTTTCAAGATCCCGCCATATCCGATCAACCTCCTGGCACTTAATGCATCATCCAAATAATAAACCGTATCCAAATTTTCCTCGGTCACTTCATTCCCACGTATGACATCCGTATCCTTGACTGGATACTTCGAGATTTCCAGAATGGCCTTTTGTTCTTCCATCTCTCTACGCACTTCTTGTTCAATCGCTTCCGCATTGATTCCCTTTTTTCCTTTGACCCGCTGCACATGCACAATTGGTGTGTAATCCAATTTCATTGCCTTTTTCCAAAAGCTTGTCCACTCCGCTTGTTTAATATAAGATTGCCCTCTAAAATAGCTTTTCTTTACAGGAATCAACACATGGAAATGAGGATGATATGTATTTTCTTCATGATTTTTCGTAATCTCTAAAGCTCTGAAAAAACCAAGTGTTCCAGTTTTCACTTTTTTGTATTGAAACAGCTTTCTAAAGCCTTGCATCATATCAGTAATCGTTTGTTTTAAATCATCACCCTCGACATTTTTCACTGTCAACGTGAGAAATATCCATGCTGGCTTATATTGTCTGTTTGCTTCTTCCACAATCAATTTATTATGACTCGCAATTTTTAATGATCTTCGCCACGCACACATCGAACATAACCTCACTTTACAGAAATAAGCATTTGATAATCGTAACCTGCCCGTTTCAATATCTCTTCTAAACACAAGACACTCTGCACAATTACACACTTTTTCAGCTTTTTTTCCGTAATAAGGTGCACCGGTACGCTTTTCAAGTCCTTCATAATGAGCCGCCACAAGCGACGATCTCACTTTTTTTCCTCTCCAATCCCGCTTTTTACCTGTTGCGGTTTTATCGTCAAGGATGCTATAATTTGATTCATCTAAATATGACAAAGTCAAAAAACTCCTTCTGAAGCTAGTTTGATCTCTAGCAATCTATTATTTTAAGTGTGGTAACTTAATAATAGCAGAGGGAGTTTTGACTTGTCAAAATGCCTCTAAAGCCTTGACACCATTGAATTCATCGCACTTTTTCAAAATGACAGTGTTTCTATATGTATCAAGATAAGAAAAGACACGATTCTGACTCCGTCAAAATCGCCCAAAAAGCTGGCGAAACCGCCATCTTTTTAAAAGATTAAAACCCAAAAACCTAAAAGACCAAACACTAAACCAAATTTCCCCGCAGGGGGAGATTTTTTTTTGATTTTTAGCAACAAAAAAACAGACCCTAAAGGTCTGTCGATTTTCATGTTCCAAATCGAATACGATACATCATGTTGCATTCCTTGAAGCAACAGAAACGCTGTTATCTTGCGTCGCTAAACCATAAACTGGCGCAACAGCCACAGCTAAAATCAAAACGGCAGCCATAATTTTTTTAAACTTCATATTCAAAATCGCCCCTTTGAATCAGTTTCTGAACTTGGATCATCTTCCTGTAAAAAAATACAGAATCATCCAGACGTTCTATGTCATTATAAAATCTTCCAGCCTCTAAAGCTAGGTCTTCTAAATAAGGATAACCACGACTATATAAAAGTTGATCAAATTTTTGATTGACTTCAACACTAGGCGAAACCGTCACATATAACTCATGAAGCACATTAAAAAGATCGACAAACATGTAATCATCATACTTATCAGCATAGCTTTTTCCTTTCACGCAATAATCAAGAGCTTCTTCTTTTCGTCCCTGCTTAAAGAAAATGATGGCTAAATCATAACAAGCTTGTACAACTTCTTTAGCTCCGATCTTCTCGCCTAACTCTAATGCACGTTGGTAATATACTGTTGCTTTCGCAACATCATCTTGTTTATTAAAACAGTTTCCTAAATTCAACAAACCCTTAGTCGTAATGTAATCATGGCCAAGTGCAATAGATTCCTGTAAAGCTAGTTTCAAATGGGGAAGTGCCTTCTCATAACTGACTAGATCGTCATAATTTCCCGCAATCACGAATCTACACTGGATTAACCTAACTTGATATATACTGTTTGCCTTATAAGCATGATACGCCTGTTCAACATAATACATAGATAGATGTGTCTGCTTCATGTGATAAAAGATTTCTGCCATTTTGAAAAAGAACTCCGCACGCTCCAATTCATCAGCTACTTTATCAAGTTTTCTTTCAGCATAGCGATAAAATGTAATAGCTTTTATGTACTCCCCTTTAGAAAACTCATACATCCCTCTGAAAAAATTGAAGTAGTACTCCATAATACCAGTAAGCCTTTTTCCTTCACCTTCGACAGCTCTCAAATAATCAGCTTTATTGACAGTATTTTTTGATGGATTTACGTATTCAAGCATCTGTTCATGGCGAAATTCCATTAGCTGAAAATAAAGAACAACCTGTTCGTCTTCCTCCATCAAATCCAGTTCATTCTTAACTTCATTACGGAGAATCTCTGCATCTGTCACATTTAACCTTTTGATATGTCGATACCACTCATTAATCTTCTGACCAACCACAGGCGCTGCAATAGTTCCCATACCATCAATCCCCCGATACATCGCTTTTTTATGTTAAATCCTAGCACATGAAATACGGCTATAACTTGCTTGCGTTTCCATTTTTGAAAATTTTCGGTATCTCGCAAACGTTTTTTTAAATGAATTCAGCAGACAAAACGAAAAAACGCATTTAAAGCCCTTATAAGCGTTTTTGACGCTTTCCCCTATTCAATTACCTAAACAAAAATAAAAGCGCTCAGAATCGAATCTGAACGCTCTCAACGGCATTTTTGAAATGCACGACATATTTTTTTATACGTTTTATTTTCATCTTACATTACTACCCCCCTGTTAGAGTGAGGGGGTTCCAGCTGGCTACGGTGCTTCGCTTTTCGTTGCCACTCGACGACTGTCGTCGTCTTCCGCTGCGCACCTTCGCCTAGAACTCTATTATATCACTTTATAGGCCAATTCAAGAGCCTTTCTCTCAAATTCCTCATCTGTGATCTGACCGGATGCATGCTGCCATAATAATTCTTCCTCGTCAGCTGTAAGATAAATTCCTTCAATGGCGTGTGTCGCTTTCGCATATCTCATGCCTTTTTCAAAACTCTCTCTTGTCATTTTCATCATCGGACCGCCTTTCTTGGGCTCTGCCCAAACCCGCCAACGCTAGCACGTTGGATGGCAAATATTCAAACCCCCTACCCCCGATCTTCGGGGAATGCCCCTTCGGCAGGCGCAAACAAACGGGGTTTGTTTGATAAACAGGCTTTTGGGTGTCGTGAATGAGTCAACTCCTTAATGCTCACTCCGTTCCGCTTACCGTTGACTCATGCCATATGTTTTTCACTCCATTTTTTAAACAGTAACGCTCCTTTTGAGTGCACACTTTTCCGAAACAACACAAAACAAACACGAAACTTAATTCACCATTATTGACCCCTTGTTACGACTGATTTTTT